>NZ_JBHJMQ010000030.1:0-847 GCF_042310375.1 Wenzhouxiangella psychrophila
TGGACGATGCATAGCTGGATCCGGGTCTCGGGGTAGACCGCCTCGATCGCCTGGGGAAAGCCACTCAAGCCGTCGACACAGGCGATCAGGATGTCCTCGACGCCTCGGTTCTTGAGCTCGGTGAGCACCGACAGCCAGAACTTCGCACCCTCGGTCTCGGCGATCCACAGGCCCAGCAGCTGCTTGTGGCCCTCCAGATCGATGCCGAGCGCGATGTAGACCGATTTGTTGATGACCTGCTTGTTCTGGCGCACCTTGACGACGATGCAATCGAGATAGACGATCGGATAGAGCGGATCCAGTGGTCGGCTCTGCCACTCCGTCATCTGGTCGATGACCGCGTCGGTGACCTTCGAGACCAGCGTTGAGGAGACCTCGGCGCCGTACATCTCCTGGAACGCGTCGACGATCTGGCGCGTCGTCATGCCCTTGGCGTACAGGCACAGGATCTGGTCATCGAAGGCGGTCAGGCGGGTCTGGTACTTGCCCAGCAACTTGGGCTCGAAGGTGCCGTTGCGGTCCCGGGGTGTGTCGATCTCGACCTCGCCGTGCTTGCCCTTGAGCTTCTTCGAGGACTTGCCGTTGCGGCTGTTGCCGGTGTTGTGGCCCTCCGGGGCGTGCTTCTCGTAGCCCAGATGGTCCTCCATCTCGGCGCCGAGAGCGGCTTCGACGGTCATCTTTGTCAGCCGGTCGGACAGCTCGCCGAGATCCTTTTCGGTCTTGACCTGCTTGGCCAGCTCGGAAACCAGCTCCTTCAGCTTTTTCTCATCCACTACTGCGTCCATTGATAAACTCCTGATTTACAGTACGTATCAATGGGCAGTTACACAAATCTCAGGACAGCCCC
>NZ_JBHJMQ010000031.1:0-626 GCF_042310375.1 Wenzhouxiangella psychrophila
TAACGTCTGAGCTAAGCGGCGCAGCTTTGCTGCGTCCGGTGGAGGCCCGATAGGGCCGGAACATACTTGAGCGACTTGTTAGATTGCGGGCTTGAAAGGCTCCTCACAGCTGATCTCTTTCTCTCATATCCCCGGCTAATCTCTCGAGTTGCTCAGGATTGTCCGATCGTAAGATGTTGTAGAGCATGATGATCTCACCAGGCAGAGAGAGCAGGACCTTGATCAGAGGCAGTACCAAGAATAGCCCAATGGCAAGAATCGCAATCCAATTTGACACCTGGTAGATCGCAAAAAGCCAATAGAGCAGCGCGATGACTCCGAGGATGAAGAGCGTTCCAAATAGGAACTTCAGGGTGTACTTGAGCTTTGTATTCATCTTCGAGTCAATCTAACGTCTGAGCTAAGCGGCGCGCGTAAGCGCGTCCGGTGGAGGCCCGACAGGGCCGAAACGTACTTGAGCGACTTGTTAAATTGCCTAGCCCTCATCAGCCTCTGTATCGATGACATCTGCACGCTGTACCATCGGCAGCAACTCTTCGACCTTATCTACAGACGCACCTTCCAAATGAAAACTTTGGCCATTTTCGAGGGTTAGGATTATCTTCCTACTAGCGCGAGCCCGGATC
>NZ_JBHJMQ010000032.1:0-577 GCF_042310375.1 Wenzhouxiangella psychrophila
CCAAATCATCGGGCGAGGCGAGGTGTCCTACGATTCTGATACCTTGCAATCAATGGTTGGTATGCAAACGCAGGACCTTCCAGATGGCATGCAGCGCCCGGTAGTGCATGCAGATTATCTGTCCAACTACGCCAGCCGCGCGTAAAGCGCGGGCCTGCTGGTGGCGGGTGGCGTCGAAAAGCATTTTTAAAGGAGTTTAAGACGATGAAGTTTGTTATGTATCCGCATTTGTGGGAGTCCACGACCGCTGTCATTGAGGGTGGCGGACATGAGCGGGTTGAGGATATTAAAGATGCAGACTTCATTTTCTTTAATGGTTCAGCGCCGGAGTTCCCGGATTTGCCGGAGAACATCAAGTTCGTGCAGGCCTCCATGGCGGGTATTGATGCGCTGGTCAAGCGTGGTGTCGTCAATGAGAAGGCACGTTGGGCAAACGCGGCTGGCCTGTACGCTGACACCGTTGCTGAGTCCACCATTGGTTTAATTCTGGCGCAGATGCACATGCATGCGACGACTCGTTTGGCTAAGTCGTGGAGCGTGCGGCCTGAGGTGGAAAACAACAAGTCATGGCTGCATG
>NZ_JBHJMQ010000033.1:0-576 GCF_042310375.1 Wenzhouxiangella psychrophila
CGAAAGTGGCCATGGGAGGAACCCCGGGCTTGCGCTCCGGATTGACCCCCGCGCGCTTTGCGCGCGCCATCGGCGCGGTTGCGGAGAAGCGTAGAATGCGTGGAGCGAAGCGCAACGCATCGGCCGATGCGTTACGGCCCTACGGGCCTCCACGCATCCTACGTTCCCCAGGAGCTTGGCGACTGTGGGGGCTGGCCCCTTCGGTGAGCGGGCTTCGCGACAGCCCGGCTGGTCGCGTGGTGCCCTGGATGGTTTCCGAAAGTGGCCATGGGAGGGATCCCGGGCTTGCGCTCCGGATTGACCCCCGCGCGCTGAGCGCGCGCCATCTGCGCGGTTGCGGAGAAGCGTAGGATGCGTGGAGCGAAGCGCAACGCATCGGCCGATGCGTTACGGCCCTGCGGGCCTCCACGCATCCTACGCTCTTCAGAACCTAGGCGACTGTGGGGGCTGGCCCCTTCGGTGAGCGGGCTTCGCGAGGGCCCGGCTGGTCGCGTGGTGCCCGGGATGATTTCCGAAAGTGTCAATGGGAGGAATCCCGGGCTTGCGCTCCGGATTGACCCCCGCGCGCTGAGCGCG
>NZ_JBHJMQ010000034.1:0-555 GCF_042310375.1 Wenzhouxiangella psychrophila
TTACTGGTGAACTGCAGCCAGGTGTTTCCTCCAAGGACCTGATTCTGGCGATTATCGCCAAGATCGGCACCGGCGGCGGACAGGGCTACGTTCTGGAATACCGCGGCGAAGCAATCCGTAAGATGTCCATGGATGCACGCATGACCATGTGCAACATGTCCATCGAAGCTGGCGCACGTGCCGGCATGATCGCCCCAGACCAAACCACCTTCGACTACGTTGAAGGCCGCGAAATGGCACCAAAGGGCGCCGACTGGGACGAAGCAGTTGCTTACTGGAAGACCCTGCCAACCGACGAAGGCGCAACCTTTGACAAGGTCGTAGAAATCGATGGCTCCGCACTGACCCCATTCATCACCTGGGGCACCAACCCAGGCCAGGGCCTGCCACTGGGCGAATCCGTACCAAGCCCAGAAGACTTCACCAACGACAACGACAAGGCAGCAGCCGAAAAGGCACTGCAGTACATGGACCTGGTACCAGGAACCCCACTGCGCGACATCAAGATCGACACCGTCTTCCTGGGATCCTGCACCAACGCCCGCATCGAAGACC